>NZ_CP131600.1:0-21449 GCF_030685535.1 Photobacterium leiognathi
TTGAAATTTCAAGATAAAAAAGCGTTAAATATGAAGCCATTCCTGTTTTATTTCACACCTTTCCCCTGCGGTCGTTCCTCCCTTGTATCAAGGGTTCAACCAAGCCAAAACAACGCTCCGCAAATGTCTTGGCCCATTCGGGTAACAATCAGGGCTAAAGGTCAAAAGCTTTCGTTTGCTGTGCCAAGTGTCGCTAAGGTGTGTGCTGTTTCCATGTGCTTTTTGTTTTCTCCTTATTGTTCTCATCGCTTTTTCACGGGTTGTAACGTTGCACAGCAGAACCTCTAAAACAAGGGTGAAATGAACGCGTTGCGCCCTTGCTTTAAAGAACCTGCCGTGCCTCGAAAAACGTTAGGCGAAAACGGCGATGAGAACCATTCATAAGGAGAAAAGCGATGGCACATTCCAACTCACACTCACCAAGCTCCACTAAGGCACATCAACCGAGCAGCGTATCACCGCTGCACCACTCAGGCTCTACAACGATGAGCGACAGATCCCGTGACTACTTTATTGATAAGCGTCTGTACCAACTCTATACCCGACTACGTGAATGCAATCCAAGTGTATTGGATATGGTGAATGCGCTTAATTTTGTACTTAAGCAATACCCAGCATTAGGGCCAGTGATTGGCACTTGTCACGATCTGGAATGTTTTATTGAAGCGGTAGAAAGCTACGAGCAGGAGGGGGCGCTATGAGTCAGCCGTATTATATGGAAATAGCCAACACCATTTTAAGCCAGCTCGGCGGTAACCGTTTTATTACCATGACTGGCGCAAAACATTTTGTTGGCCTCACCGAACCTGGGCTGCAATTTGATTTACCTACTGATACAGGGGCAATCAATAAAGTGACACGGTTACGGGTAATTTTAGATCCGTGTGATACCTACACGGTGATCAGCTTTCGTAAAAAGCGAGGCCAACTGGAATACATCGAAGTCACACGCCAATCGGGAATTTACTGCGACATGTTAGAGGGGACTTTTACCGAAATGACGGGGCTTTATACGTCGTTGTAGGTGGTGATAGGTGTTAAAAAGCCCTGCTTTGCAGGGCTTATTTAACAGTATGGGTATTTATACGCACTAACAAATACTGGCTGGACGATCATTAACATTGTTAAAGTCTATAATCTTTAAACTTTCTCTACCTTTAAAAATTCAAATATAACTATCATCGATGATTAAAATGTCGAGTTAAATACGGCGATCCAATTAAGATCCATAATATCCCACTAAAAATAGCTAATGCATTAACACTTAAAATAATGATACTGGTTGTTGATGATATGACTAAATACTGAGCCATTCCAGTAATCACCACGATGCCTGTTACCGAAGCGATAACCTGTTGCCAATGGTTAATATTTAGCACCTCTGATTGCTCTCTGTTAAAAAATAATGAAATGAATAACCCTAGGGCAGCAAACCATACAAATACATATAGAGGCTGCAACAGTTGCAACGTAGCAAAGAAGTACACTACCAATAATAACAGCCATAATCGAGTTGATTCAATTAAACGCTTTTGATCAGAGTATCTACGTTGATATACCACCAAAGACACTAAAGCAATCAATCCACCTAAAACTACGCCAGCCACAATATCCGCTGGGTAATGTACACCAAGCCAAACTCTGGCAGCACCAGCAAGGAGTGAAAGCATAAGCCAACTCACTAACGTCGTGCTCAAGCCAATATATCCGCATTGTTCACCTCGTTTTGTTACCCATCCTAGTAGCAGACCTACGATAGCAGCCGCTTGTGTTGCATGACCACTAGGAAAGCTAAAACCACTGGCTTGTGCTTGTTGTAAGCTAGGTAATAAATAAAACGGTCTAGGAATAGCAAAAATCATTTTTAGAAGATTAACAGAGTAGGCTGTCGCCAGCAGAGCAAAGGCAATTGTTAAACTGTAACGCAAAGGTAAAAACAGTAAAAAGAGTAAAAACAATCCAACAGCGAATGCGCCTTCGCCTAAGCAATTACTTAAAGAGAGCAGGCTACCAATCATAGGCATCGATTTGACCCATGCTTGAAAAGAAGCCATAACGGGCAGTTGCTTTATCTGTAGTTCACTTGCTTTATCAGACAAATCTTCAAGCTCATGAAACACACTGGGCCTACTCGCCTTCACCCAAGAATTCAGGGCAGCGGTATCAGCCGGATAACGATATTTATCAAGAACAGCAGGTGTTAATGAAGCAAGATAGACCTGACGAATTTCTTTGCCAAAATGTTTGGAATTCAACGCTGGAATGATCGCTGCACCAAAATGATTATCGATAGCTTGCTTAAGAAAGCCAACACTTTCACGTGGCTGACAAGCGAATACAACCCGATTGTTATCTATGGAAAGCAGTTCACCTATGTCGACATTGATACCTGTCTCTTCAAGGGTTTCTCGCTTGGCTGCAGCCTGAAATGTCTCACCACTATCAATATACCCTCCAGGTAAAGAGAGCGTGCGCGTCAGGTAGTCTTGAACTAAAACGACCTGTCCATCTTCATTATGAATAACACAAGTCGCGCCTTTAGGTTGATAAGATAAGTTTTCTTGAGAAAAAACAGATGAGCTTAATAAGCTGACAAAGAATAAGAGTTGCAATAATACATGTTGCAAAATAAAGCTCCCTTTATTGTAATAATTAGGACGTAATTATGGAGGCTATTTTGTTGACATCCAACTAAAGATGATAAAGGTATATGAATATATAATTAAAAACGGCTGTATTTAACATATTCCATCTTTTGCGCACCACCAGATCCGTGTTCGATTGAATTTAACGGTGAAGCCATTGTTTTAGATAGACTTCTCACGCCCGTAAACAGCTTTTAAGGCTGTTAAAATTTGTTATCAATGTTGCGAGATTCAGAAATCGCTACTTCGTCTTAAAATCGCTTAAAGACCGTATTTCTTTAAATATTACTTAGTATTTTGCTTTGCACCGACTTTAATTCATGGACGGAGTAGGGCGTTAATTCTGTAAACTACAAAATCGAAAGATAAGACCAACTCAAAGATGCAACCAACAACTTTTGTTCCTGGTCCTTACCGATAAGATCTTATACCCCACATTTTTTTGCTCATGCGAGAGCATCGTTCTTTCGTTTAGACTCTTTCACTCAACTCTCACATTTCTCAAAAAACGAACCCTCGGTTCGAGCTATGAATCATTATCATGATACATAGCTCGAACCTTATTCTATCTGGCTTCAAGGCTTCATTTTTACCATAAACGCCCATAAATTAACGCCCATTGCTTAATTTAACTCACTGAATTAAAATTGAGTTCTATCAAGATCAGCTAGGACAGTAAAAGCTGATAAATATCTGTCTATCTACCTCGGCTCTAAGCCACACAACTATCCGCAACCACCAAAACCGATCCATCAAATAAAAACTTTCTACTTCATGATATAAACAAGCTATTTCGTTAACTAATTATTTAGTGATGTGCTTTCTTACGTGTCTTTCATCACGAGTTTTCATTACATCACTCAAGTAACAGTTGTCAGAATTGGCTCTTAGAACATGATCTTAACTATCCAAAATCACACTAAATCTAATTCTTTATGTATTTAAAGTTGAGCGAACTTAAAACGCTTTGCGAGATCAGTCCGAGCAAATTTCTTTTGAAATAAACAGGGGCGAATAGGCATATGCCGCTGAATCAGAACATCGTTTCTAATCAGTTAGTCTTACTTGATTTTGGATTTGTGATGAATGTTTTTAATGCTATCGCGGTTGTCGAGCGATTAAAAAAAGAGACAAAAGAAACAAGAAAACAACGATATAGAAGATCGCGGTTAGACAGATACAAAGCTGAATTAATCGCTTTAAAACAAGAAGGAGCTTCTAATGCTGAATGCCAGCGCTGGCTGCGAAAAAATCGCATTAAAGTAGATCACCGAACGGTGGGGCGATGGGTGGAGAAAAATTTTAATGGCTAAATTTGGAGCTAACAAGAACACTCGTGAAGCAGCCGAAACTCAAGCAAAAAACATACTTAAACAAATATCTGAAAAGCATGTCGGTACAGACCGAAACAACTTTGAATCACTCGTAAAACTCGCTGAATATGCCAATTCTTACCTAAATTGCTCATTAAAAGATGTTACTCAAGAACAAGCACTTCAATATCTATCAGATCGTAGCGTTGATCATTCTCAAAGCTCTTTGAATAAAGACACATTAGCGTTCCAGCGAATGTTCCAAGGTGCCAAGGTCAGCGATCCTTTATCGAAAAATGACCGCCTCCCCAAAATAAAATCAGAAATGGAGCAAAACAATAATTCTCGATGCTATACGCAACGACAGATAGAGATCGTTCAACAACATCAGACGGATAAATTTGCATTAGCCACCCAACTTGCTGCCTCAGCAGGTCTACGAGCTCATGAATTATTAACGTTACAGCGTATTGATGAACGTTCACCAAGTGAGCGTGATAAATACTTAGAAGCAAAAGAATTAAAGTTTAAGGGCATGGACGGGGAAAAATATACAGTAAAAGGCAAAGGGGGCTTAATTCGTGAAGTTGTTATTCCCTCACACTTAGCTGAAAAGCTAGAACAACACCTATTAGATCAACCCAAACAGGTGATAGATCGTGAAGTTCATTATCAATCAAAGTATGACATTCCTGGGGGGCATCGATGGTCTAATTCTTTCACAAAAGCAGCAGAACGATCGTTGGGCTGGACGACCGGCGCACATGGCTTACGTCATACCTACGCACAAGAACGTATGAGCGACCTTCAAAATACAGAAAGATATCAAACAGCTCTTGCTGTTATCAGCCAAGAATTGGGACATTTTCGCCCTGACATTACACTTGTTTATTTACGTTAGTTTTGAAAGAGTTTCTTTGAAATGAAGGATAATAGAAATTATCATATTATATAGAAGTCAGACAGCTACTTTTTCTATAACTTACTTTGTTAACCTTTTAAAAGCCCCTTACAGGGCTGTTATCTGATAGGGCTTATCTGGTCTCATTATTTTAAATCTTACCAGCGGCTTTCCATCGATAATAAGTCGGGCGACTAATCCCTAGTCCCCTCCATGGTTTCAATGTTCTATCTGAATTTTTAACAGGCTTACGTTTAGACACTTTCCCACCATTTGCACCTTTCTTTGCTTGGCTTTGACGGAATTTATCAGGCGTAAACTCTCGATACGTCCAGTTAGCTATCGATTTAGCGATAGATTTTATCTCAGAGACTGGTAACGGTACATTAAACTGACTATTTAAAGCCTCTACATACTCATATACGGCACCAAGCCATGCTTGCCTGTAGTTGGGTTCCCAATATTCACGAATCGCCTTATATGCCCATCTGCGGACATTTTCAAATAGTTCACAATTTCGACCAACTCCCACCGCACTGTTACCGCGTAACGGGTGACCGCGAAGATCGAGGTAATCAGCCAATTCATCGAGGGTATATTCGTAATCTGACCAAAACTCATTTTTCCAATGGTTGTGAAGTGGGTTTTTCGTAAGTAATCCTGCAAAACTACGATCCGCACCTAAACGTGCTGCCATTGCAGATTCTATAGCGGCCATATATTTAATCGGTCTCCAATGCGCAATATCAGACGTACAGACCGGGGTTTTTAAGCGGTAAACGATATGAGCATGACCATTTTTAGGATTGGTACTCGTCCAGTACGGTGGTGGTAAATTTTTGTCATACCACGACAAAGCGGCGCCGATTCGATCTATATCAAAAATAAGATACGTAACCATTTTAGGCTGATTTATTTGTAAGTATTTTTTATCGATTGCTGTACTTTTAGAGTGAATATAAGTCACACCGAGTTCGTCAGTACAGTATGGCTTATGAGGTAAAGTATCTATGAAACAACGAGCATTAGTCACGGCTTAATATCCATTTTTTAATGAATATTTACCTTAATGCTATTCTTTCTTTCCCCCGTTATTAGTTGGAAAACGCAAAATAACGCTCAAAATACATACAGAACTGAGGATTGAATTTGCAGTCTACAAAATCAAATAAAACTTGATTTATATACCCATCTAAAAATACTTTTCAATCTCTTCACGTTTATCGTCAGCTTTAATCTTACCGCAGCTATATTCAAAGAAACTCTTAGTTCCAACGGTTAAACAGCCATACATAATAACAAGTTAAATAGATAGTGATTATTTACTTAAATAATAGAGCAACATCAATTCCGTTCTTTTTCAAATCCATAAAAAGAACCTGCTGCCACAAAATAATATTAAGTACTTGATTTTATTTATTTTAATATCAAACAATGTAATATCAC
Organism: Photobacterium leiognathi; assembly: GCF_030685535.1. Taxonomy (NCBI): domain Bacteria; kingdom Pseudomonadati; phylum Pseudomonadota; class Gammaproteobacteria; order Vibrionales; family Vibrionaceae; genus Photobacterium; species Photobacterium leiognathi. The sequence goes on from NZ_CP131600.1 coordinate 6,306, forward strand.
CATTACAAACCCGTAAAGATAAGTTCTCTTAATAGGCCAAAAACGCTAATTTTCGGAATTTTGTTGCTGTATATAAAAAAGCAGATGATGGGGCAAATGAAAATGCATGGCCTATAGACTTACCTTGGTAAAAACAGAGCGAATAAGCCCTCCTAATATTCAGTCGCTAGAACTGCGCGGCCTGATCGTTGCCGCTAAATCTGAAGCCGTGATGCGCGGCACCGATGTGTACCTTCACACCATAGGCTTAACCAGTACTAAAACCCTCACCGATAATTGGTGCCTAATTGCCACTACCGATGCCACCATTACCGATTGTGATCACAGCACAAATCTAAATCAAATTGTACTCATAGCTAATAACTTTTAGCAGTGAATCATCTATCTTCCAAGGGAAATATTGACGTAAATTTCCTCCCGTTGCGATAGGTGTAGTAGTGCTCCGATGTAAGTTTATATCAGACACAACTATCAGCATGTTGTTTGGATAGCTTTGCATGTGTAATTCAACTTCATTACGTGTCAAAACAACAGTTCCAATGCTGGAGGTTGTCCCTTTCACCTCTACAGGTATCGAGCTGCCTTTTTTGGTCGCTTTAAAATCATATGATTCTTTGTTACTAACATCTTCAACTTCATAACCAAGTGTAATAAGGTGTTCTTGTGCCACCTGCATTGCCCTTAACTCTATAGCTTTTCTTTCTGGACCTGTAAGCTTAAACCCTTGACCTACACCTTTCCCATGAGAGGCACTTTTAACATCAGATACGACTATGTCCTCTTGATCTGGTGCTCTACCCATATCTTCACCGAAATAAAGCTGACCAAGCAAACCTGCAAATAAACAGGCATCTTGTGTTAGCTCCTCAAGACTTGGTAGATTTGTTAAATCATAATATTTGGCCGCAATAACGGATTTTTCATATGATTGAGCTAGTTTTAATTTAGACTCTAAGTTTATTGACTTAACAATATCAGGACGAGACTTAATCGAACTAGCAATAACTGCACTACCCCAATCCGTCAATTGTTTAAGTTCATCATTTGAACGAGGAACAAAACTGCCATTTTCTAGCCTAGAAGAGCCATGTGCTAAACAAACGTATATTCCATTGCCATGGGTAGGAAATAAATAAACGACATACCAGCCCTGAGTAGCACTCTTTGACCTAGATTTAGAGTAGAACCTGCTCCAGGGAACATCTGTTTTTCGGCCTACACCGTCTTTTCCTTCAAAAGAAATGTCAGTGTATTCCTGTTCCATAGCTTCTAATATTTTCGGCCTACACCGTCTTTTCCTTCAAAAGAAATGTCAGTGTATTCCTGTTCCATAGCTTCTAATATTTTCGGCTTTAGTGACTTAACAAATTCAGTGAACTCCCCCCGGACCAACTCACCTCTTCTTTTCATATGTGGAGTATTGTCTGATGACCATAACGGTTGAAGAGAACAAATTTCTTTAATTATTTTGTGGGCCACGAACATTCCTATCTATCCTAGTAACTAACTGAATTATAATAGCATAACTTTAAATTCTGTTTTAAAAATGCGCACAACATCTCATAATTAACTCTCTTTCACCCCCCTCGCTATTGTTGCCCTACTACCCCTAAATTCTGTTATATCACTGAATAACTACGCCCAAGTTTTATCAGCTCTCGAGTATCTTGATGCAGTGACTCATTCACACAACAACCACGATAATTAGCACCTTGCCACTCGCCCAAAACACCTCTAAAATGACTGTACATATATACAGTATAATTTAACCATGATTACACTTAACACTCACGTACAGGCGGGGATCACCTACTTTGAAAACCCCACTATTCGCTTTCGGAAAAAATCGCTAAACCTACAAACCATGTTTGTACACAGCCATTCATCTATGCGGATAATGAGCGCCGATAACACCTACAAAAAGCTAGGGATCGCCAAAGGGGATTGGCTACTCATAGACTGCGCCTTACAACCACTAAACAGCGATCTTGTTGTATTTGAGCAACACGGTGACAACCACATCGCACGTTGGAACCTGCTATGCCAACACATTGCCGCATCGGGCAAAGAGTGGGACGACTTACACGTAATAGGCGTGATCACTCTTTCCATCCATCACTTCAGGCAACCGCCGTTATTACCATGGCACCATGACTTAACCGAACTCGACCTACACCAACTGGTGATCACCCAAGAGCATTCCACCATATTGTGCCGTGCGGCTGGGCTTTCCATGCTGCCGTACATTTGGGACCACGACATACTCGTATTAGAGCGCCACCTCAACCCTGAGAACGAAGACGTTATCGTACTTTCATTAAACAACGATCTTGTTGTTAAGCGCGTAAACCTACACAGCAGAACCTTGTATTCAGATAACCCCAGCTTTCAGCCACACCCAATAAACCAAGACGACTACACCCGCTTACACGGCGTGGTGCGTTACAGCCTACGATTACACCGCCCTGTTACCTTATGATTTGCTTACTTGATGGCACCCGCTTTTACGCCGAATCTTGCATTACCTACAAGCCCGCCCTGAGAAACACCCCGCTACTGGTAACAGCAGGTCAAGGGATCTCCATTGCCGCTAACCGTGCTTGCACTAACATCGGGATTTCAAAATTCACCCCTATATGGGAAGAAATAGACCGCCTACGGGTACACAAAGGCATTGTGTATAAAGCTAACTTCAACACCTTTTCTCACCATTCAGATCGCTTCATGACAGCCCTTGAAAAGCACATACAAGGTGCCCGCTCTATGCGCTACAGCGTAGATGAAGTGTTTTACGATGTTAGCCACCTCCACCAAATTAACGTCGATTTGAATGAACACGTACAAGCACTACGCAAAGCCATTTACAAAGAAACTGGTGTACCGACAGGCGCAGGTGTAGGCAAAACCCTGACCTTTACCAAAGTCGCCTCGTGGGCAGCGAAGAACTGCCAACCCTACCAGGGACAATGTGTATTAATAAGCGAGAAAGAAACCGATGCGGTTTTAAAACAAATGCCCGTAGGTAAACTTTGGAACATAGGCAGACAACTGAATAAACACCTGACACAAGAAGGTATTTTAACCGCCTACCAACTAAAACAGTGCGACACTAAAACCTATCACAAACGTTATTCCATCAACGTGGCTAACGTGATTTCAGAGCTTAATGGCATCGCCTGTTTAGACATATCCGTTGAGCGAGAAAAGAAAAAACAGATATGGTCTACCGCTTCCTACCGTGATCGCCTACACTACCGAGACGACCTTTTTGCCGAATTGGCTCACCACTGCGCCGAAGTGATGCGCAAAATACGTGACCAAAAAAGCGAGATGAAAACCCTTTCGGTATTTGTCAGCACCTCAAAGTACGACCGTTGCCCGCCGTTTTATCGCCGTGGTGAACTGACACTCGAAAACGGCCTAACCGATACCAGTTTTGCCCTGCAGCAACTGCGCGTCTTATTCGATGATTTGATCCCCGACAACCTTGCCAAGCAACCCATATACAAAGTGGGCGTGGGCGCCCCAAGCCTGATTGATGCCGAAGTAAAACAGTTCGAGTTATTTAACCGCTTTGATAACAAAGACACCTTAAACAACACCCTCGACCAACTAAGCGATCGCTTTGGTAAAGGCGTGATCGGTTTTGCATGCCAGCAACGTAGCTACCACGAACGACAGGGAGAAATAGAAATGTTAGAGCTAGAGAACTACTACACCGACATTAGAGACATTGTGGTAGTGAAGTGTGTTTAGTGGATTATTAAATAAATTTAGCGAAAAAAAATAAACCATATCAGTTCATAACTTTACGAAACAAGACGAAAATTGACCATTTCTGTCAATATAATCATAACCTTACAAAGATAATGAAATTCACATGCCTTGACGCCATAAAAATTATAGGGCTTAATACAAACAAGCCCTCGCATAGGGCGAGGGCTTGTTTTTAGGAGACTACTATGAGTCCTGAATTAATTACAGCTATTGCGCTTTTAGTTGGAGCCTTAGCTAAATTAATCCTAGCAATAAAATCTAAGTAATGGCCGTTATTTAGATTTTTTCGCCCCCATAAGGTTATAACTTTTGGGGGTTTTTTTATTACTAATCTATACACTTTTGCAGTTCAAAAATGTAGATCATTGATAATACTAACCTAACAAAATTTATTATCAAGGTTTTCTGACTTGTAAATAGTCTAGCACAACGCAAATATTTAACTAACCAACTGAAAAATATGACTATCATATTAAGCTCTTAGCCACTCTCGCTATTGTCGCTCTGCTACACCCCAACTTCTGCTGTATTTCTGAGTAACTCCGCCCAAGACTTAGCTGATCTCGTATATCTTGATGCAGCGATGCATTTACACGGCGACCACGGTACTTACCTTCTGCTTTTGCTTTCGCAATGCCTTGCGCTTGGCGTTTATGGCGAGTTTCGTAATCATCGCGAGCCATCGCTGCACCCAAATCCAGCATGAACTCGGTTAATGCTGTTTTGCTCCCCCGAACTGAACACCGCATGCGTCATCGGCTGATCTGCCACCACAACCCGCGTCGGCCCGACTGCACGGCGCATCGGCTGATCTGCCACCACAATCACCAAGCCTTTTTCCATGATACGGGCTTTTAAGGTTTTCCATTCCAACCAAGGTAAACGAGTGAGGCGATCCATCTTTTCAATCAGCAACACATCACAGGCTTCGCTATCGTCTATCAGCTTGTTAAGTTCCGGCCTTTCTAACTTGGTGCCAGATTGATTATCGATGTAGTAGCCAGCAATACGACTTCCAAATTTGGCACCAAAGGCTTTCAGTTCTTCTTTTGCCCGTTGGGCATCTTGCTCTGTGGTTGAGGCACGAAGGTAAGCACGGATCAGCATGGTTTCCCCTAAACTGGTTTAATTTAAGTTGGTTTCTAAAATCAGTTTAGTATAGATGGTTTCATGAATGAAGCGGTAAGGATTGAGAGGAGGTGGGAAGTGGTTTCGTTAGGGTATACATATATCCCTTTGAGATATTGACACTTTTTCAATTATATTCAATCATATACCGTGCATTTAAATGCACAAATAAATGGGGATTCCTTCCCCGCCTAATTTATTAAAAAAGGAAAAACTATGAAAAAAATGCCTATAAGGACTTTTTCCATAACATTCAGAATTTTTAAACAACAAGAGGATATTTATGATTACAAAACAAAACTACGACGATGTCATGACTAACATGGCAAAAATGGTTGAAACCACATTCAATGCTGAAAATATGATGAATATTTCGGTGACTCTCTCTGTATTCGAAGATACAGAAGATGCTGCCAATTGGCCTGATGTGACTAACCAAAAAGACGGATACGGCAACATGGACTGGAAAAAGATTTATGACAACCAACGGAATAAATCAAAACATTTTATGTTGAGTGTCCACTCCTCAGAAAATCATCAAAATCTAGCAATGCTCTTTGCTGGGCATGTTAGCGCTAATGATGATGATGGCTCATGTGTCTCTTTAGACTATATCGAGCGAAATTCTGAGGCAGTAGAACTAAAGGGGTACGCAATTGTTCTCGCTATCAAATTTGCGTATGTGTTGGCTGAACTAATTTCATTCAAACGCGTCAAGGTAAACAATCCGGCCCGAGGGCTTGGTTCAATTTACCAAAAAGAAATGCCTAACAGTGAATGGGTTCAGTACGGTAAGACTAATTATATTCATGCAGAATTATAATTGCTTACTAATCCAAATTAGGAGATAGAAGCGTAGACGGTTACTTCGTTCGAAAGATTTGAAAAGTCATGTTTCGGAGTACCGTTTACACGATGGTTTGGCGCTACATAAGTGCCATTTTTAACAGCACTTAGCATCGCTTGCATTTTTATCGCAAGTTCAGACTGCTCTTTGCTATTTTCTTTATGCACTTTATTCTCCACTTAATTAAGTAACATTTACTCAACATAAGGTTAAGTAGTAAACAAATTGACTATTTTGTTTAAAATAATGCAACGAGTTTTATTTGTCAATAATCCAGTTGCATAAATAATACCTCAGTAAAAAACCTAAGGCATTGAATTATAATATTTAAATACATTTAATCATAAGAAGCAAAACACATATCAATAAATAATAAATAGTATGTATAAGGTATTTTTAATAACACTCTATTTAAAATTATGTAGTAAGCACATAGAGACAACTAAAAACAACCTTATGACTCTAGCCAACGAATTAATTACGAAAGCCACCGTTCTCTACTTCCCAACTTGACGTTTATCTATACAATCCAGCCCTACGTCGTATAGAAGAATAAAAACAATGAGTAACCCTAACGCATTTCACCTACTACTTAAGCAAAACCGTGAAGAACACGGTATGACGCAAGTCGATGCTGCAAAACACTTAAAGGTAGCAAGGCAAACCTACTTAGATTTAGAGTACGGTAAAACACTGCCACGACTAGATACACTCTTAGCAATATCATCACTTTTTAATAAAAGTGTTGCCTACTTTACGGGCGAGCGTCCCTCGTTAGATGGGTTTGATACCATGGAGTTATTTGCAGAACTTCAACAACGGTACACCAAACAAGTACCGATCATCTCGAACGAGATGAAGAAAGAATCAAGATAAAAAAGCCTGCGCCAGCAGGCTTTTTTATTGCTTTTGATCTTGCTTTACCACAACGACAAGCCCGCTGTAGACCGCCCGATAAACACAGTAAATAAAGTTTGTAGCCAGATAGGTAAAGCCAAAGGCGTAGACACCCTTTATTGGCTCTGAGCGGGATACCCTGGGCGGGCGGGGGAGGTTGTGGGAGTCGATGTGCGAAGCGCGAGATAATTGGCCCGCAAGGCCAAGACGGCAGACGACCAACCATCACAAAAAGCAAAATGCCACCGAACTTACGTGAATGTTTGCAGGCAACGCCTGCTAGGGTGCAGCCACGCTGCGCCTTTGCTTTTGATGTTGGGCTTGTGATCAAAGCGATCACCGATGCCAAACTGAGCGCGGAAAATTTAACATAATTGCCGTTTTATGCGTTGTGCCCAGTGCCCGCCAGCTTGCTGGGGTTAGGCACGTAACATTTCGCATAAACAGATTTACTGTTAAATGACCGCCCATCGTGGCGGTCTTTTAGTATCGACGTTACAGCGTATCGGATCGTTTTAGATCAATTAAGTTAAATAGGGCTGTTTAAGGGAAAATTTAATACTGAACGGTTGAGATCTAAGAATGAACGTTCATTCATTTTATCTAACTTGAAATTGGGGATAAAAAAAACCTCTCATCTGAGAGGTTAAATACAGAGAAGTATAGGAAGTATAGTTTTAATTTTGCAGTGTTTTTAAATTATACCCATGAGTGCAGTTTTGATTTGTGAAGTATTCCGCATAAGCCTTTTTTAACCTCATAAATTTAAGATCTGAACGTTACAGCGTATCTGTATCGGATCGCTTTAGATCCATTATGTTCAATAGCGGCAAAAAAGCATAAATTTACTTAATTTGTGGGTTTGACGGTTCAATGACAAAAAAATGATAGGGGATAGGCGAGTTAATGTATAATCAGCGCGGGTGCTCTTGGCTGTCTGTCAAGAGCATAACAACTGTCACCTGTTTTGTGTGAGTGTCAGATAGACGAAAGCCCCGAAAGTTAATTTCTTAACCAACGAGGCAATCTAATGTATCTCATCAATACTGATTGCTAGCCTCTATAAGAAACTATCAACATATATTAAGACGAAACATATCTCTAAGATAGAGTTGAGAAGACAATTAATTACTATCTTTATTAAGCTTTGTATTTCTTATCGGATAAGATGTAATTACCATGCCATTACTCCCTATAACTATACGGAGATTAGTTACTGTATATTGTTGATTGTTATATGTAAACTGAATGTTTCCATAAGTCCTAACTGATGAACCATTCCGAGGTGATGCTCTATTTTCAACATCTGATGTCGTATTTGATAGTGCAGCCATCAGCATAGTTGCAAGCATATCTCGATTGGTTATGCCCAACGCTTCCCAATCCCTTCTATGCCCTCCCTCGATAGTGCTCCATATATGGTATAACCCATAAGAAAATCGTTTGTTTAATCGGTCTCTATCACTTAAAAACTGTGGATCAGGCAAATAAACAATACCTAAATTGTTTCCAGATCTCATTCCATCTTCAGCGATACCCCAAACATAATTAAAAATATCATTTATTGTGTACCTAGGAGGAAGAGGTACATAACTGTTTACCAACTGTGTTGCTAGACCATGAAAAGGCTGACTATGTCTTTGATAAAAACGTCCACCGATTTGTGTATTAGCAGGGGGGGTTATGATTTTATCATGTTCATTTTTACCTAATTTTTTCTTGACTTTTTTTATGCATTTTAAATTATTACTTCCATCTAATGTTATGCTTCTTTCTGCACAACTCCCTAAAATTGGCGCTATATTTCGCTTTTCGCCTTTCCTATTTCGAAATGAAATTAACTCCGGACCACCACTAGCACTTGCTCGTGAACTGGACATCAATACAGAAGCATGTGTTAATAGACCTTCTGCCTCAATGGGATTTTCAAGGATATAATTTCTTAACCATGAATCATCAATATTAATATCTGGTAGTGGTGTTGCTCCGGCAGTTGCTACGTCATTGTTGTACTCTTGTAAGATATGTAAGACTTGAATGACTTCTTCTCGTGTTAAATCACCGATTAAGTTGATAGCTCTATTTTGACTATCTGTACAATTACTCTCGTTTACATCGGAATGAGGATTATCACCACATGCTAAATTTGTCATGGCAACATTAAACCCATCATCATCATTGTTTATGCTTTGTTCAATGGCTTCATAGCTTTCTAAGTCAACGTTTGATGGAATAGCATTATTATTTCTCTGTATGCCATCTATTTGGTTATTGTCTTGACTGATCCCACACAAGCTAGGTGCGCCAAAAATACGCTCCAAAACATATATACCAAATGAAGATATTCCATATATAATATCTTCAATACATCTTTTATTTCTTGGCCTATTTTCATTTAATGGAACTACAGTATCAGATGTGTAAATAATGTTGCCTATATTATTGTACGCTTGACTGTATGGTTTTAATGCGTTTAGGTAGTGCGTTGTTGAAAAAAAAGGGCTGCTAGTCGAATTTCTGTTAGAGTTAACTAGAATGTTGTAATTAAGCCATTGATTTAATGTGTATGAGTCGGCATTTAAATAAATTGCGTCATTTAAAACTTTATCGCCGGTTTGAATTACACCAGTGCTCGGATCATAATTAGCTTCACTTATTGATATAGCTATGTTTGATGGAGCATTTAAATTAGACTTTGCTTGCTCTGTTAATAAATAAATTGAAAATTGAATATAGTCACTTTCTACTGATTTAGATAATGCAATATCAAAAGGCCAACTAATTACTCTTCTATATGGTATAAATGACTCATCATATGTTATACTACCACTATGACTAGTTGGATGCCAAACATCATTAGCCGTTCCTATATATTGTAGCTTTAATCTGTGTTCGCTAACATTTGCAGATAATCCAGCATAAGAATATCTTCTATTTATTTTACTATATGAAATTGAGTCATCATTTTCACCATATGATGCAGGTCGTAATGTAATGTTAAATAGGTTTGCGCTGTCTTTTTTCACTAAAATTAAAAGTTTTTTAATATAACTTTCACCAAAAGTATCATATTGGCCTCTTGATGTTACAAGTGAGCTTTGAATTCCATCAAACTCAACATTTTCCATAAAAGAGGTGTTGTAAAACTTTTGCTTCAATTTGTTTTTTGAACCCAAGTCTTGTTTGAATATACTTCCTGTTTTATTGACGCAAAGACTATGCCCTGGTGGATAGTTTGTATTATATGATTTTATTTGATATCCATATCCAGACCCCATAGCGGCTAAGGTATTATCTATCCTATATATGCCCCATTCCAGAATATCTAGTTTTTCTTTAAACTTAAGAAATTCTTCTCGTTTTAAATATCTTGTGTTTGGGGGGCAGGTTTCAGATAAGTTTACAAGTATGTTGCCATTATCTATTTCATCAATAGCTAAAGCCGTTGTTGAAGTTAATGCAACAACAGACGCTAGTAATATTTTTTTCATTATATATTCACCACATGAGCTAGAGTGTACATGGTATACTCAACGGCATTAATATCGAATCTAAAAGTGTAACTAATAATGTTTATTATTTACTTTCTATCAGATACAAACAAAAGAGAAATAGGGGGAATCAAACTTCTCGTTTTGTATTATGCCTCATGGGTATTATTTATTTTGTGATATTGCCCTCAGAACAACTTTGCCAATACGTTACAGCGTATTTATATTTTATTTAGATCGCTTTAGAACCATTAAGTTAAATAGCCGCTCTTTTTTGTAAAAAACACCAACAGTTGTAGAGTCATTGGAAGTTGTAGGATGCGTCTTCTTATTCTCCGATTTCCAATTTTCCAGTTTCTTTGTATTTTTTGATTAATGCTAGAATTTCATCTTTGATCGACTCAGGGCATCGAACCATCACTGTTTTTTCTTTCTTCTTTCTACCAGCCCCGTCACGCTTTCCGCCCCTGTTTGATTCTTGTATACGTTTTTCAGATTTTAAAAATTTAATAGTTTCAGCATACGCTGTTAAAAATTTAGCACTGCTAATTTTATTCAATATTCGCTTGGTTCCTGCTCGTTGTTGTCCCTTGGGAGTGAAATTGTCTTTCTCTTTTAAGATGTCTTTTTCAAGCTGGATAAGCTCATTTTCTGATAGTTTTTTACGTCGATTTTTTCAGCATCTTTAAAATACATTTCTTTTGATTCCCGTATACGCTTTTCAATACCGTATATGATTTTTTGAAAAGTGTATACGAAAATCAAAGGCAAGAGCTAGAGATAGGCACGCTGTCGAAAGTATACTCTTCGTTCCTCAAAGTTTACTTTCGCGTGCATGGGTGAAAGAGTCTAAGCGAGAGAACGATGCTCTCGCATGAGCAAAAAAATGAGGGGGAATAAGAACAAAAAGGAAGTGGACCAGTTTTTAAAATTGCAGGTATCATCTTTGAAAGATACCTCTCATTCGATTTTGTTGTTAACAAAATTGAATGACATAATAACGCACTATAACTTTTATCCTTTAGAATAAAAAAATGCCACACCTACCTGTGCAGCACTTCTTTATGTCTCTCTGATCAAGCACCAATGATTTTTCTATAACGTGCTAGGCGCTCTCTATCAGCTTTGATTAATTTTCTTTTTACCGTTTTCAGCTCTTTCTCATAGGCTTCTAAAATCGCAATACACTTTCTCGCCCATGCGCCTTCTGCATCCGAACCTACCGTTACCCTTGGTCGTGGTGGTAATCGTTTACGGGTGATCTTCTTCATCCCTTTTTGCTCTAAATCAACAGCGGATTTTTTAGAAAACACGATGTTTAGCTGCATATATTTTTTCTTCACTTTAGTCGCTTCATCTTTAAAGTGAATCACATCAAATTCGGTTTTCTTGGTCAGCTCAGTGAACAACTTAAAATTATTCGCAAACTGGGTGATGGTCTTATACTTCGTTGCTGATAATTTATTACATTGCTCTAAGTCTAACGAAATCATCCAGCCACCCTCTTGGCTGACAGGTTTAGATGATGCCGTCATTTGCAACAAGGTATACAGCTTACTGGCAGGTTTGGTGAGCTTTTCAGTCACAGCACTGTCTAAACGGGTAAAGTAACGCTGTAAAAACAGCATTTCCATTGCCAGGCGTTCGTGCAGAATAAAACTCACACTTGCCGCACTCCAATGCTTACTTTCATCCCCGCTCTCTGCTGTTTTTTGCGTCCAACCTTTCGGCTTGATCATTTGGTGAGTGACCGTTTTTATCTGGGTCATTTCACTCTGGTTTAGCTGAACATGGAACGTAATGTCACTGATAGGACGAGACAGGCCAACATCGATCACCGAATTACGGGTATCAGAGAACGAGATATTGGTCAGCATCTCATCAAACAAGCTCAATGCATTTAACGTAAATTCACGATAATAGGTACTCGCCGCCAATTGATAATCTTTGATGTAATCTTTAGCGCGTAGCGTGACCGTGCGATATTTCGCTGGGATCACTGCAGTACCTTCTGAAAGATCATTAAGAAACTGCTCAGAATTGAGCAATTGCAGCGGGTAAACATCAATCTTCTTTGCTATTTGCTCGAATATACGCCAACTGTCGGGCTCCATCTGTAGCAACCCAGTGATCACGTCATTGGATAGACGATATAACTTACCTTGTTTATCTAAGTCATTATTATGCTTAAATTTCAATAGATTAGTATGTAAATCTCTATCAGGCAGCGTTACCAATTCTTGATTATTTAGATCAACGTCCATTTCAAAACATACATCAAATAGCTAAAGATTTTCATAATATACATCAAATCACTTAACTTATCTCAATTTGATGTCAAAAAAATAGGGATACATAAAATTACTTAAAATAAGCTATGAAAACATACATAAAATTACTTAAAGTTAGTCTGCGATTTTTTCAAAACATACATAAAATAACTTCGTATTATACATATAAAAACTTCGTATTATACATATAATTACTTTAACATGAAGTTTAAATATGAATTAAAAACAACAAGTTAATTAAAAAAAGTACCATCCTAAAGTAAAGTAAAGATCCTTACTGTAAGTAATATAAGTAATTAAAAGATCAAAGATAGAAGCAACTAAGATCAACATCTTCGATGTATTTTATTTTTTGAAAATAACTTCAAAAAGCACTTTAAGTAGTAAGCTATTGATTTTATTTAAATGTTTTTCTTTGTTTTATAACAATGAGATCAAACGAAAGGATTTTCCCAAACACATCGCAATTTCTTCATTCCCCAGTGGTGGATCATATCTTGTTTGTTTAGCGTGATGTTTCTTGTCCAATCAAGGAATGATCATGGCTAGCTACGCTTATTTACGTGTCTCAGGTGATACCCAAGACGTAAACAATCAGAAACATGGCATTTTAGAGTACTCAAACCGCCTAGGACTGAGTAACTTAGTTTTTATAGAGGATTGTGTGTCTGGAGCTAAAAAATGGCGTCAGAGGCGTTTAGGGAGCTTATTAGAGGGATTATCAGCAGGGGATGTGATCATTTTTTCTGAAGTTACCCGTATGGCACGTTCCACGCTGCAAGTATTAGAGATCTTAGAACTGTGCATGGAAAAGCAAATCAGCGTCCACATTGCCAAACAGAACATGCAGCTTGATGGCTCTATGCAAGCCAAAATTGTTGCCACCATCTTGGGGCTAGCTTATGAGATAGAACGTGAGTTTATCCGAATGCGAACCAAAGAAGCGCTAGCGGCCCGTAAAGTAAAAGGCCAAATATTGGGGCGGCCGAAAGGACCCGCGAAACGTTTAAAGCTCGATGATAAACGTGACCAGATAGAAAAGTATCGGGCTATGGGGTTAGGTATTAGAGCCACGGCAAAGCTGCTTGATATTGCCCCTAGCACACTCAGTGATTATCTAAAAATCAAAGATATAAGTACATAAATGTATTACATTTGTAATACATGGTTACTTTTTGTTTGAAAAGTAATAGCCCACGACAGATCCAATTATCGCGCTACTAAACGCCAAAAGCTCTGTGAAATATTGGCTTTCAATGATGAGAGCATAAGTGAGTAATCCGAGAAGAATACCGGTTAAGTAGATAGCTAAAACAGGCGCTATACGTTTATTCATCCGATCTGTGGTTGGCTCTGTAATTCCCAGCCCATTACACACCCCACAAACAAGGCCTGTTTGGTTTTTTCTACGCCAAAAAGGGATTTCTGCTCGTTGTATACAGGCGCGGCAAGAGTCTTGGTTGTGTCCTGTTGTACATGTTCCAGTCCCCGCACAATGCTTACACTCATATAAATTGAGTTTATTGACTTCCATGTTTGTATTTCCTAGTTGGCTTCGTAAATCGCTTGGATCAGTTTCTTCTCGTTCACTTGCGCACGCATCTTAATCAAGCCACGCAACAACTTAGCACTGGTGATCTTCTTATAGGTGTGTGCGCTTAATTCTTCTAGCCATAAATTCAGCTCGGCTTTATCGTTATCAGATAGGCGCATCGGTATCGGTGAGGTCCCTGTAGTGACATTGCGGCGTGTCGCTACCGTGGTAATTTTCTCAGCTTTCTTTGGCTGCTCTTCTGCCTCAGTTTTTCGCTGGCTTCGACGGTTAAGGCCCGTCATTCCTTTTAATTTAGTCATAATAATGTATTACATTTGTTATACATCTAGTCTTGCAAGTATTTCTTTTGCAAGGGATTTGTAATCATTAATAGCGGTAGAGCTAGGCTTGTAAGTCATTAGTGGCTCCGCACTCACACTCGCTTGCCCAATGGCTTCAGTGCGGCGAACGGTACTGTGTAAGACTTTTCCTTCAAGCTCATTTAATTGCTCATCAAGGAAGTTATTGATCAGCTTATTGGCTTTGGCATATTCGTTCCGAAATACCGCAAAATTGACATTGTCGGTTTCTTTCACTTCTTCCAATGCATCTAATAAATCGGCCAAACCATTGAGTGAAAATGATCCGCCATCAACTGGGATCAAGAATAAATCTGCTGCCATCATGGCGTTGACGGAGGTTAAACTTAGGTTTGGTGGACAATCTAAAATCACCACATCAAATTGCTCTCGTAACGTATCAAGCTGCTTAAGCAAAATGCGCTCACGATGCACTTTAGTCAGGCTTTGTTCGATCACTCGGCTTAAGCGAATGTCTGTCGGGCAAAGAGAAAGATTTTTGATGTTATCGCCACCTGCTTGCGCTGGGATAATTGCTTGGTTAATAGGGTGTTTTTTTGCTGATTCAAACACGTCAGAAATAGTGCTTTTGAACTCAAACTGGCTACCGCTTAGCACTACACTTAAGTTCGCCTGCGGATCGAGATCGATTGCCAGTGTACGTTTTCCTTCACGAGCAAATTGAGCACTTAAATTAATGGCGGTAGTGGTTTTACCTACCCCACCTTTTTGGTTAATTATGGCTATGGTTTTCACTGAATAATCCCTTTTGTGTATTACAAATGTAATACATTTTATCTGGGTAGTTTAATCATTAGCT